>NZ_JABRVS010000002.1 GCF_013248905.1 Shewanella sp. VB17 | reverse complement strand
AAGTTATCGTGTATCCCCACTCGCTCAAGACCCAACACCGACTGCCAAATCTCACACAGCCGAGTCTCAAGCTCATTGCGGGGTGCAGTGTAATTGTCCCTATTAACCCAAGTCGGCTCAGGTAAAGCCCGCCTGTCTAGCTTACCGTTGATCGTTAATGGAACAGCATCAATATCTGTGAACGTCGCCGGCACCATGTATTCGGGTAAGCTTTGAGCCAGAGACGCCATGACGCTATCAATGTCCAAAACATGACCCTTTGTTAACATCACATACGCCGCTAAGTATTTAGCCCCATCACGTTCACGGTCTATCACCACAGCTTGCTTCACGCTATCGAGGAGTGATAACGCCGTTTCAATTTCACCTAGCTCAATCCGGTAACCACGGATCTTGACCTGGCTATCGTTACGGCCTAAATACTCCAAATGACCATCGGCTAAGTAACGTACCAAATCACCCGTTTTGTATAAACGCGTATACCCTTTTTCGATGTCTTCAGCCGTGGCAAACGGGTTTTTAATAAAGCTCGCCGCTGTTAAGTCTGGGCGATTAAGATACCCGCGCGCCAAACCTGCGCCACCGATGTAAAGCTCACCAGCCCCCCCAAGAGCAACAGGTTGCAAGCTAGTATTTAAAACATATAGCAGTGTATTATCTATTGCTTTTCCTATTTGAATATCATTGAAATCTTTAAGTAAGTTCTGCGTCACGCATACAGTTCCTTCTGTTGGGCCATATTGATTAAATGTCACCTTAGCAGGCAAGCAAGCTAATGCGTTTAACACATCCCCTCCCGTATGCAGCACCTGCAAGCTAGAATCTTTCAGCTCTTTCGCCATATGATTAACAATAACTGTAGGGATAAAGGCCTTATCGATCTGATACTCGTTGATCATTTTCAATAAAATTTCAGGATTTTTTTGAGCATGCTTAAGCACTATATGTAACGAAGCCCCTGAAAATAAACATGGAAAAAGTTCATAAACCGACGCATCAAAAACATAATTAGAAAAAAAGTAATACTTTTGTATCTGCTGATATTTCATGCGTTTTAATTATAAATTGAGATAGGTTCACAACTCCCCTATGCTCAATCATCACCCCCCTTTGGTTTCCCCGTCGTCCCAGAGGTGTAAATCACATAGGCCAAATCGTTAGCTGTGCTGACTAGGTTTAGTCTTTGGGTTGGCATACTTTCATAACTCGAAGACAAGTCTGCTGACAACAAACTCATATCATCACCCAGAGCAGTTAGCGTCTCAAGATATTGTGACTGCGTCACCACCATCTTGGCATCGGTATCGGTTAAGATGAACTGAGTTCGCTCTGCTGGGTACTCCGGCGAAATAGGCACATACGCACCACCCGCTTTCAGCACCGCTAAAATACTAATCACCATCTCCAGACTTCTGTCCAAATACAGTGGAATTAAGGTATCGGCCTTAAGCTCGTGACCACAGATATCGAGGTGTGTCTGACGGATGCTGTGGGCTAATTGATTGGCTCTTTCATTTAATTCAGCATAGGTGAGCTGCTTGTCTTCAAACACTAAAGCAATGTTATCCGGTGTTTTCGACACCTGCTCATCAAACAACTGATGCAAGGTTTTATCGCTTGGATATGGCGCCTCAGTGTCGTTAAAGCTGTGCAGCAAGGTATTGCGTTCATCCTCACTGATAAAAGATAATGACTGACATAACTGCGCGGGCTTGGCGGCGATTGAGCTTAAGATACACTCAAGCTGATTAAGCAGACGTGTGGCATCCTGGATGCTCAACCAAGCTTCACTAAATCCAAGGTTAACCGTTAAGCTATCCCCTTCCTCAAAAGCTATCACCGACAGCGGATAATCCACTTTCTCTACCGCATCACGGAAAGCTAAATTAGATTCAATCCCAGTATTAAGCTCATCCACCTCCGACAGCGGATAGTTTTCAAACACAAACAAGCTATGGAACAATCGCTCACCGTCTTGTTGCAGACTCGCTAGCGACACTGCACTGTGACTGTTCAACGCCGCAATATCTTTTTGAATCGCTTTTAAGCTAGCGCCAACCGTTAACTCGGCTTGCTCCCAATCAACCATCAATGGCAAGGTATTAATATACAGCCCAACGCTGGACTCAATCCCTTCAACCGGCACATCTCGACCCGATACCGTGGTCCCCACGATTGTTTGACTATCACCACTGTAGGTTTGCAGTAACTTATGCCAAGCAAACTGCAAAGCAACATTTAAGGTCACCCCTTTGCGCTTTACACATCGTGGTCAATTGCTTGTAGGCTTGACCTTCCACCTTAAATGCTTGCCCTGCCGGCTCATCCACAGCCTTAACCTGAGATAAGTCCACCTTATGAGTGAGCAGGTTAGATAAATCATTCGCGCCTTGATATTGCGCCTTCACCTCTGACCAATACATATCAGTGTCAGCTTGAGTATGACGATAATATTCTTGCGCAGCCAAATACGCCTTGTCCACCTCGATACGCGGCGCCTCACCTGCCATTAACTGATTGTAATAACCATGCACCGTATCCATCAACACAGGCACACTCCAGCCATCAATAATGCTGTGATGCTCACTTTTTAATACCGTAAACAAGTCATCCGCTTGCTTAATAATCGTAAAACGGACTAACCCCGGCTGAGTTAAATCAAAACCAACAGCCCTATCTTCTTGCTGTATCTCAATGATGACTTGTTCACGCGCCTCAAGCGATAAATGGCTAATATCTTTAACAGTGAAATTATCTTTATTAATACTCGCACCACGGGTTGTCACCTGCAGCATCTCTCCTTGCCAATCAAAAGCTGTGCGAAGGATTGGGAAACGTATCGATGCTAAGCGCCACGCCTCTTGATAGTTATCAAGGTCTAATGCACGTTGATAATCAAATAACATCTGTACACGATAAGCATCATCATCAGGCTGACTAATGTGATGATAGATAAACCCTTGCTGCAAGCTCGTGGCAGGGTAAATAGCTTCTATGTCATATTGGCCTTGTAAGCGATAAAGTTCTGAAACGGAGAATTTATCGAGCCCGTAATCACTCGGTGTCTTAAGTCCGCCTAATTGAGCTTGCTGTTTAGCAGTGTTAATCACCATTGTCAGCGCCGCTTCAAAATCAGCAACAAATAATGCCGTTTGCCCCTGTGATAAACGTGAAATAATACTAAAGCCCAACACCCCTTGCTGTACTGCACCATTGATATTAAGCGCTAAATCATCCTCGTTATCGAACGAGACTTGTACACCCACATCTGTTGATACCAAGCTCCAATCCAGCTCAGCTCCGCTAACACTGCTTTCACCTAATTGGCCTAAATAGTTAAAGCTCACTTCAGGTAATTGACCTGCAACACGCCCAACCTGACGCAAAGCACCATAACCAAGCCCCTTATCGGGTATTGCCCTGAGCATTTCCTTAGTGTGAATGATGGTCTCTGCAGCCGTTTCATAAGCATCAAGCTTCACCGGGTACATACTGGTAAACCAACCCACTGTTTGTGATACATCTAAGGTCTCATCAATCGACTCACGTCCATGCCCCTCCAGTACGATATGATTAACCGACTCTCCAAAGGTACTTTGTAGGGCAATCGTTAGCGCACTTAACAACAAGTCATTAATCTCAGTGTGATAACCGCTATTGGCCTCGCGCAATAAAGTCTCGGTTAACTCATGAGATAACATCACACCTTGCGTTTGCGGCTCACTAAGCTCAGGGAGTATCCGCATATCAGCGGTGACACCTTGCCAGTAAGCCACGTCCTTCTCCGACTTTTTTACCATACTCTGTGATGGCACCCACCCATTGCCGATAACTGCTGGTTTTTTCTGGTAAGCTTTGCCCTGTTAGCAGTAGACGCATGTCATCGGCAATAATTCGCCACGACACCGCATCAATAATCAAATGATGAAGTGCAAAGAAAAGACGTGAGCGGCCATCTTCATAGCCTGTCAGCTCTGCAGCCTGCCATAAAGGCCCTGCATCAAGTGCAAAGTCACTCTGCCAAGTCGTTAGTTGCTGATGCAACTCATCATCTGACAACTCACTGACATCACAACTCACTAAAGGTGCCATGGTGCTGCGGGCATCATAACGCTGACCTCTTGATGGTGAAGAGGTAAAGCGAGTACGCAAGACATCATGCTGCTCCGCTAAACTTTCTAGCGCCCTTTCGATGGCAGACAGTGTCACACCTTGAGGTAGCTGCACCATAAAGGCTTGATTCCAGTGATGCTCACTCGCCCATACCCCATCAAAGAACCATTGCTGAATTGGCAATAAATCAAACTCACCTTCAAGCACGCCTTGCTCGGCAACAATTTCAACCGCTGAGGCTTCTTTTTTCTAATGCAGATGCCAATTGCGCCACCGTAGGTGCATCAAAAATCACCTTAACCTGCAAGCTAAAGCCTGCTTGACGTAGTTTAGATACCAGCTGAATACTGATTATCGAATCACCACCACTGCGGAAAGAAAGTTATCGTGTATCCCCACTCGCTCAAGACCCAACACCGACTGCCAAATCTCACACAGCCGAGTCTCAAGCTCATTGCGGGGTGCAGTGTAATTGTCCCTATTAACCCAAGTCGGCTCAGGTAAAGCCCGCCTGTCTAGCTTACCGTTAATCGTTAATGGAACAGCATCAATATCTGTGAACGTCGCCGGCACCATGTATTCGGGTAAGCTTTGAGCCAGAGACGCCATGACGCTATCAATGTCCAAAACATGACCCTTTGTTAACATCACATACGCCGCTAAGTATTTAGCCCCATCACGTTCACGGTCTATCACCACAGCTTGCTTCACGCTATCGAGGAGTGATAACGCCGTTTCAATTTCACCTAGCTCAATCCGGTAACCACGGATCTTGACCTGGCTATCGTTACGGCCTAAATACTCCAAATGACCATCGGCTAAGTAACGTACCAAATCACCCGTTTTGTATAAACGCGTATACCCTTTTTCGATGTCTTCAGCCGTGGCAAACGGGTTTTTAATAAAGCTCGCCGCTGTTAAGTCTGGGCGATTAAGATACCCGCGCGCCAAACCTGCGCCACCGATGTAAAGCTCACCAGCCCCCCCAAGAGCAACAGGTTGCAAGCTAGTATTTAAAACATATAGCAGTGTATTATCTATTGCTTTTCCTATTTGAATATCATTGAAATCTTTAAGTAAGTTCTGCGTCACGCATACAGTTCCTTCTGTTGGGCCATATTGATTAAATGTCACCTTAGCAGGCAAGCAAGCTAATGCGTTTAACACATCCCCTCCCGTATGCAGCACCTGCAAGCTAGAATCTTTCAGCTCTTTCGCCATATGATTAACAATAACTGTAGGGATAAAGGCCTTATCGATCTGATACTCGTTGATCATTTTCAATAAAATTTCAGGATTTTTTTGAGCATGCTTAAGCACTATATGTAACGAAGCCCCTGAAAATAAACATGGAAAAAGTTCATAAACCGACGCATCAAAAACATAATTAGAAAAAAAGTAATACTTTTGTATCTGCTGATATTTCATGCGTTTTAATTATAAATTGAGATAGGTTCACAACTCCCCTATGCTCAATCATCACCCCCTTTGGTTTCCCCGTCGTCCCAGAGGTGTAAATCACATAGGCCAAATCGTTAGCTGTGCTGACTAGGTTTGGTCTTTGGGTTGGCATACTTTCATAACTCGAAGACAAGTCTGCTGACAACAAACTCATATCATCACCCAGAGCAGTTAGCGTCTCAAGATATTGTGACTGCGTCACCACCATCTTGGCATCGGTATCGGTTAAGATGAACTGAGTTCGCTCTGCTGGGTACTCCGGCGAAATAGGCACATACGCACCACCCGCTTTCAGCACCGCTAAAATACTAATCACCATCTCCAGACTTCTGTCCAAATACAGTGGAATTAAGGTATCGGCCTTAAGCTCGTGACCACAGATATCGAGGTGTGTCTGACGGATGCTGTGGGCTAATTGATTGGCTCTTTCATTTAATTCAGCATAGGTGAGCTGCTTGTCTTCAAACACTAAAGCAATGTTATCCGGTGTTTTCGACACCTGCTCATCAAACAACTGATGCAAGGTTTTATCGCTTGGATATGGCGCCTCAGTGTCGTTAAAGCTGTGCAGCAAGGTATTGCGTTCATCCTCACTGATAAAAGATAATGACTGACATAACTGCGCGGGCTTGGCGGCGATTGAGCTTAAGATACACTCAAGCTGATTAAGCAGACGTGTGGCATCCTGGATGCTCAACCAAGCTTCACTAAATCCAAGGTTAACCGTTAAGCTATCCCCTTCCTCAAAAGCTATCACCGACAGCGGATAATCCACTTTCTCTACCGCATCACGGAAAGCTAAATTAGATTCAATCCCAGTATTAAGCTCATCCACCTCCGACAGCGGATAGTTTTCAAACACAAACAAGCTATGGAACAATCGCTCACCGTCTTGTTGCAGACTCGCTAGCGACACTGCACTGTGACTGTTCAACGCCGCAATATCTTTTTGAATCGCTTTTAAGCTAGCGCCAACCGTTAACTCGGCTTGCTCCCAATCAACCATCAATGGCAAGGTATTAATATACAGCCCAACGCTTGACTCAATCCCTTCAACCGGCACATCTCGACCCGATACCGTGGTCCCCACGATTGTTTGACTATCACCACTGTAGGTTTGCAGTAACTTATGCCAAGCAAACTGCAAAGCAACATTTAAGGTCACCCCTTGCGCTTTACACATCGTGGTCAATTGCTTGTAGGCTTGACCTTCCACCTTAAATGCTTGCCCTGCCGGCTCATCCACAGCCTTAACCTGAGATAAGTCCACCTTATGAGTGAGCAGGTTAGATAAATCATTCGCGCCTTGATATTGCGCCTTCACCTCTGACCAATACATATCAGTGTCAGCTTGAGTATGACGATAATATTCTTGCGCAGCCAAATACGCCTTGTCCACCTCGATACGCGGCGCCTCACCTGCCATTAACTGATTGTAATAACCATGCACCGTATCCATCAACACAGGCACACTCCAGCCATCAATAATGCTGTGATGCTCACTTTTTAATACCGTAAACAAGTCATCCGCTTGCTTAATAATCGTAAAACGGACTAACCCCGGCTGAGTTAAATCAAAACCAACAGCCCTATCTTCTTGCTGTATCTCAATGATGACTTGCTCACGCGCCTCAAGCGATAAATGGCTAATATCTTTAACAGTGAAATTATCTTTATTAATACTCGCACCACGGGTTGTCACCTGCAGCATCTCTCCTTGCCAATCAAAAGCTGTGCGAAGGATTGGGAAACGTATCGATGCTAAGCGCCACGCCTCTTGATAGTTATCAAGGTCTAATGCACGTTGATAATCAAATAACATCTGTACACGATAAGCATCATCATCAGGCTGACTAATGTGATGATAGATAAACCCTTGCTGCAAGCTCGTGGCAGGGTAAATAGCTTCTATGTCATATTGGCCTTGTAAGCGATAAAGTTCTGAAACGGAGAATTTATCGAGCCCGTAATCACTCGGTGTCTTAAGTCCGCCTAATTGAGCTTGCTGTTTAGCAGTGTTAATCACCATTGTCAGCGCCGCTTCAAAATCAGCAACAAATAATGCCGTTTGCCCCTGTGATAAACGTGAAATAATACTAAAGCCCAACACCCCTTGCTGTACTGCACCATTGATATTAAGCGCTAAATCATCCTCGTTATCGAACGAGACTTGTACACCCACATCTGTTGATACCAAGCTCCAATCCAGCTCAGCTCCGCTAACACTGCTTTCACCTAATTGGCCTAAATAGTTAAAGCTCACTTCAGGTAATTGACCTGCAACACGCCCAACCTGACGCAAAGCACCATAACCAAGCCCCTTATCGGGTATTGCCCTGAGCATTTCCTTAGTGTGAATGATGGTCTCTGCAGCCGTTTCATAAGCATCAAGCTTCACCGGGTACATACTGGTAAACCAACCCACTGTTTGTGATACATCTAAGGTCTCATCAATCGACTCACGTCCATGCCCCTCCAGTACGATATGATTAACCGACTCTCCAAAGGTACTTTGTAGGGCAATCGTTAGCGCACTTAACAACAAGTCATTAATCTCAGTGTGATAACCGCTATTGGCCTCGCGCAATAAAGTCTCGGTTAACTCATGAGATAACATCACACCTTGCGTTTGCGGCTCACTAAGCTCAGGGAGTATCCGCATATCAGCGGTGACACCTTGCCAGTAAGCCACGTCCTTCTCCGACTTTTTTACCATACTCTGTGATGGCACCCACCCATTGCCGATAACTGCTGGTTTTTTCTGGTAAGCTTTGCCCTGTTAGCAGTAGACGCATGTCATCGGCAATAATTCGCCACGACACCGCATCAATAATCAAATGATGAAGTGCAAAGAAAAGACGTGAGCGGCCATCTTCATAGCCTGTCAGCTCTGCAGCCTGCCATAAAGGCCCTGCATCAAGTGCAAAGTCACTCTGCCAAGTCGTTAGTTGCTGATGCAACTCATCATCTGACAACTCACTGACATCACAACTCACTAAAGGTGCCATGGTGCTGCGGGCATCATAACGCTGACCTCTTGATGGTGAAGAGGTAAAGCGAGTACGCAAGACATCATGCTGCTCCGCTAAACTTTCTAGCGCCCTTTCGATGGCAGACAGTGTCACACCTTGAGGTAGCTGCACCATAAAGGCTTGATTCCAGTGATGCTCACTCGCCCATACCCCATCAAAGAACCATTGCTGAATTGGCAATAAATCAAACTCACCTTCAAGCACGCCTTGCTCGGCAACAATTTCAACCGCTGAGGCTTCTTTTTTCTAATGCAGATGCCAATTGCGCCACCGTAGGTGCATCAAAAATCACCTTAACCTGCAAGCTAAAGCCTGCTTGACGTAGTTTAGATACCAGCTGAATACTGATTATCGAATCACCACCACTGCGGA